>NZ_JADQDK010000002.1 GCF_019263705.2 Pseudonocardia abyssalis | reverse complement strand
CTGGGAACAGCCCACCCCCGACGACCTGGCGTTCCTGGCCGAGCAGGAACGCCAGGCCGCCGCGGCGGTCGCGCAAGGCCGCTCCTCCTGGGTGCCGCCTGATCAGCCCCGGCCGCTGACCTTCCGCGACGAGCCCGACAGCTGGTAGACCCCGCGCCGGCCACGTCCCCCACGCGGTCGGCGCCGCCCGGCAGCTCCGCAGGCCCCTCCCGCGGGGCTGTCGGTGCGTCAGCGGCCCATCCCGAACCCCTGGTCCTGCTCGCGGCCGTGCTCGCGGCCGTGCTGGAGGTCGTGGTCATAGCTGCGGCGCTGGTAGTCCAGCTCGTCGGGATCCATGCCGCGGCCGCGGCCGCGGTCGCCGCGGGTCTGCTGCTGGCGTTCGCGGATCTGCGCCATCAGCTCATCGAGCCGCCACCCGGACTCCTCCGCCCGGTCCAGTGGCTCGAGCTGGGCGCGGTGCTGCTGCTCGGCCAGTACCTCCCCGTGGCGCCCGCCAGCCTTGTCGGCGGCGGCGTGCTGGGCGGCGACGCGCTGGTGCAGCGTGGCCAGCGCGGCCTCGTCGCGCTGTTGGGCCGCGGCCCGCTCGGCGGCGCTGGCCGCGTGGGCCCGGTCGAGCTGCTCACGGGCCCACTGCGGGTTGGCCCGGTGCCCCCCGGTGTGCTCACGCAGCCGATCGGCCCGCTCCCCGAGCCGCTCGCGCCAGCCCTCGACGTCAGCCTTGGCCTGCTCGTAGCGGGCCGCGTACTGCCCGGCCTCGGCCTCCAACCGGTCGCGTTGCCCGGGCCGCCACCACGGCGTCGTCTCGACGGCCCGGGCCGCCGCCCCGCCCTGCTGCTGGATCTGCCACATCTCCCGCTGCGCCGCACCGAACCCGCGCTCGGCCTCGGCCAACCCCTCGTGCAGCCCCGCGAGCGCCTGCAGCTGCGCCAGCCGCGCCTCCACGGCCGCCACCTGCTCACCGCGGCCGGCCGCGACCTGCTCGGCGAGCCCGGGGACCTGCGCGCGCAGCCGCTCCGCCTGCTCCAGCGCGGTGTCGCGGGCCTGCTGGGCCCGGGTCAGGGCCTCGGCCAGCGCCGGCTCGCCGAGCAACCGGTCCGGACGCGCCCGCCACGCCTCCTGCCGCTCCTCCCGGGTCGGGGCCACCGGCTCCACGTCCTGCACGACGTCGCGCTCGACGTCCTCCTGCTCGACGGCGTGGTCGACCACGTCCTGCTCGATGTGCTGCTCAACGGCCTGCTCCACGACCGCCGGCACGGCGTCCTGCTCGGTGGCCGCCTCGCGCTCCTGGGCCGGATCCCGTTCCGGTTCGGGGATGAGATCGCGTTGGGCGGGCAGCCCACGCCGGTCGAGTTCCTCGGCGGCCAGCCGGGCCTGCCGCTCCTGCTCCCGCGTCCCGTCAGCCCACACCTGCCGGGCCTGGTGGGTGGCCTCGTACTGCGCGGCGCGTTCGGTGTGCCAGTCCGCCCACACCCCGGCCCGGTCCCGTTCCGCGGCCAGCTCGTCGCGCCGCGGATCGTCGACCGGTAGGGCGGCGAGCTCGGCCGTGGCGAGCTGGTGGGCGATGCGTTCCTCGTGCGCCGCCTCATACGCCTCGCCGAGCTGCTCGGCCACCCACCCGGGCGCCGCGGCGAGTTCCCGGTCCCACTGCTCCACCTGCTGATACAGCACCGCGTCGCCCAGGGCGCGGTGATCGGTGACATCCGCCGGCCGGCCGAGGGCCTCGACCGCGTGCCCCCATAGCGCCCGTGCCAGTTCCTGCTCCCGCGACGGCGCCGCGCCCAGCGAGGTGTGCTC
The DNA here is from genome assembly GCF_019263705.2 of Pseudonocardia abyssalis. Taxonomy (NCBI): domain Bacteria; kingdom Bacillati; phylum Actinomycetota; class Actinomycetes; order Pseudonocardiales; family Pseudonocardiaceae; genus Pseudonocardia; species Pseudonocardia abyssalis. Next base: position 30,966 of record NZ_JADQDK010000002.1, on the reverse strand, counting down.
GTCGTCGAGACCGCGCAGCTCGCGGTAGGCCGCGGCGATCCCGGCCCGGCGTTCCCAGTGGGCCCGCTCGTCCGTGGCCGGCGCGGGGACGGCCCCGAGGGCCTCGACCGCCCACCCGGCGGCCCGCTCTGCTGCGTCGCGCCCGAGTTCGCCCTGTCGGGCGGTGGCCCGCTCGGCCAGCGCGCGCACGTACTCGGCGACCGGCCCGTCCCCCTGGGCGGGGAGCAGGGTGGTCCAGTCGCCCGGGTCGACGTGGCGTTCCGGGTCGCGGTGCTCGGCGTGCCACCGCACCCGCCACCGCAGCACGTCCGACACCGAGTCGGCGTCGCCGAGGCCGCGCCCGCTCAGGGCCTCGTCGAGCACCGTGGGCAGGTGGTGGCCGGTCAGGTCGGTCTCCCGCAGGGTGCGCAGCAGCCGCCCGTACCCGGTCTCACCCTCCGTCCGCTCGACCACGCCCGGCTCGAGGCGGGCGGCGAGCATCGCGTGGTGGCGCTCGCGGGCCTGCTCGGCCGAGGCGATGTCGAACAGTCCCCCGATGGTCTGCAGGGACCCGGCCTGCGCGCGGCCCTCGGTCAGCACCCGGGTCGCGGCCTGCTGCGCGGCCGTCCGCTGCAGCACCGCGGCCAGCCGCTCCCGCGCGGACTCCGCGATCCGCTCCGGGTCGTGGGCGTCCGGGGCGCGTTCGGTGACCAGATACAGCACGTTCGACTCCCGGCCGCGGGTGGCGGCCGGGTAGAGGGCCTCGCGGGTGGCATCGCGGTCCACGATCGGATGCCCGCTGTCCACCGTCAGCCCCTGCGCCGCGTACCCGGTCACCGCGTACGCGAGCGTCACGTGCTCGGCCACGTACTCCTTGGGCAGGTGCGCGGTCGCCCCGAACCGATCCCGCACCAGCAGATCCCCGGTCTCGCCGTCGCGACAGACGACGGTGTAGACCTCGCGGTTGGTCACCGGCCACGCCGGACCCGCCCGCCCATCCGCACCGATCGCCGGGTCGACCCGCAGCCGGTAGTTGTTCTCCCGGGCCTGCACCCGGTCCCCGGCGCTGAGCTTCTGCCGCTGCACCCCGGCCTCGGCCAGGGTCTCCGGGCTCACCCGACCCAGCTCGATCAACCGGTCCCGGATCTGCTCGGAGAGCTCCGCGGCGTGCACGTTCGTCCCGACGATCAGCAGCGACTCTTTCCCGGCGAGGGTGTCGGCCAGCCACCCCCGGGTGGCCGCGGCCTGCATCTCCTCCAACGTGCCGGTGCGCAGCCGGCCGTGATCGGCGTAGGCGTCCACGGCGGCGTGATCGCCCGCGCGCAGCTGCAGCGACGCCTCGCGCTCCCACTCGGCGGTAAACCGGTGCACCACGGTGAGCTCGTGCGCCCCGACCGTCTCGGCCAGGTGCGCGAACATGCCACCGGCCTCGACCGCGTCGAGCTGGGCGTGGTCACCGGTGAACACCACCTTCGCGCCCGCCGCCGCGGCGAGCGTGGCGATCGCGTGCAGCTCCCGCGTGCTCGACATGCCGGCCTCGTCGACGACCAGCAGATCCCCCGCGGACAGCCGCTCCCGGGGCTGCCCGGTCACCGGATCCGGCTGGAACGCGGCGAGGAAGCGGCTGGTGTTGACCGCGGCCAACCCGAGCCCGGCCAGGTTCTGCGTGGCGATCTGGCTGGTGGCCAACCCCAACACCCGCCCACCGGTCCGCTCGTTCCACGCCGCGGCCAACGCGGACACCGTGTGCGACTTGCCCGCGCCGGCCGGGCCGACCAGCACGTCCCCGACCCGCCCCGACCCGAGGATCCCGGCCACCGCGGCCACCTGATCGCCCGACAGGCCGGCCGCGGCCAGCTCCACCTCCAACATGGCCAGCTCCGCCTCGCTGACCGTGGCCGCGACCGGGGTGCGGGCCAGCCCGACCAGCCCGTCCTCCATCGCCAGGTGCGCGCCGGTGGCGAACCGCTCGTGGTTCGCCCGCCGGTACACCGACCCGCCATCGGCGCGCTGCAGCGCACCGGGCACGGCCACCGGGTCGGGCGCGGACACCCGCACCACCCCGGCCACGGCCAGGGCTTCCTTCGTCAACGCCTCGAGCACGCCCGGCCGCTCGGCCACCGAAACCCCGAGCTGGTGCGCATCCCCCAGACGCGCGTCCAGCGCCGCGGCCAGGTTGCCGTGGGTCCACACCGCGTACTGGGTCTGCACGTCGCCGATGGCCGCGGCCATCACCTTCGACCGGTCCACCCCGGCCACCGGCTGGCCGGTGGCCGTCGCAGTCACGCCCGGGCTGGCCTGCCGGCCCTCCACGGTGGCCACGATGACCGCCCGCCCGGGCTCCTGATCCACCAGGGCGGCCAGCTCGGCCCTGTCATAACCGGCGGCGGCCACCTCGTCGACCACCTCCAGCATCCGCTCCAGCCGCGCCGCACCCCACGCGGTCACCGCCGACGGCCCCGACTCGCTGGTCTTCGCCGCCCGGGTCTGCAAGGTGGCCATGTCGGCCATCGCCTTCCGCGCCAGCCCGCCCGGCTCCCGCCCGTTCCGCTCCACGTAGCCGGCGACCAGCTCGGCCACCCGCTCCTGCACCTGACCCCGCCGCGTGGACGCCTCCGCGCACAGCGCCGGATCGACCCCGACGATCTCCCGCGCCACCCCGTCCGGGCGCAACGCGAACCGCGCCCCGGACGCCTCGGTCACCAGCTGCTCCAGCGCCCGCACGTACGCGGTGTCGATCGCCTCCTTGTACGCCCGGAACGCCGCCCCATCCAGGGCCCGGACCTGCCCGTCCGCGGTCGTCGTCCGGTTCAACATGCCGCCGTGGGTGTGCAGCTGCGGCTCGTTCGCCCGCGACGTCGAATGCCGCCACAACGTCCACACCGACCCCCGCCCCGCCTCGTACCGACCCACCGACTCTTTCCCCGACACCCGGGCGCCGTGCCACCCGGTCCGCGTGGACACGATGTGCTTGTCGGCGTAGGCGATCGCGATCTCCACGGCCTTGTCGTGCGCGGCCGCGACCGCCGCGGCCTGCTCGGTCGCCCCGGCCGCAAGCAGCGCGGCCCAGTAGACGGACACGCTCTTCGGGGCGGAGAACGTGAAGTCGTAGTAGGCCACCCCCTTGCGGGTGTCCGTGCTCGCGGCCTGCTGGCGTAGCTGCTTCTCGCGTTCCGGACTGACCGGGCCCTTCTCCTTCGCCTTCAGGGCTTCGAACCGCTGGTCCTCGTCCTTGTATTTCGGCGGGCGGCGGCCCAGGAAATCCGGGTCCTTCTCCGTCGACTCCGGGCGGCGCAGCTGCCCGAACACCGCCCGCACATCATCCGGATCTGCGACCTCACCCGAGGTGAACGGCAGGCCCATCGCCTCCATCCCGGTGCCGAACCAGTAGCCCTGCGGATCGCCCTGCTCGACCGCGGCCGCGAAATAGGCCGCCGCGCCCTTCTCCCGCCCGGCGACCCGCTCGGCCGTGTGCCCGGCCGCCACGTCCGGACCGCGGTCCAGCTCGGCCTTCGGGGCGTCGTGCTGGCAGCCGCAGCCACGGATCAGGTACTCCACCGCACCCGCGGGGATCGCCGTGATCCGCAACATGATCACCATCCTACCGCACCCAACCAAGATCACAAACACTGTGCATAGGTGTGCTGCGGTTGATCAGCGGGTCTCGATCTTGAAGCTACGTACGTGCTCGTGCATGCGCGTGTGCCTTGGCGACAGGAGAATGACAGTGGTGATGCGTCATCAGAATGACAGTGCTGAGGCGACGATGCACGTGTTGAACGCGGCGGGGGAGAAGTGCGCAGTGGGGTGTTGATGGCGGAGATGGTGGCCGTGGCTGGCGGGTCTAATGTCCGTGCGGTTGGCGAGCGTGTTGTCCGTCAGACGTGGCTGCCCGCGGCGTCGTGTTTCGCCGCCTGCTGAGCGCGGAGATATCGACAGTGATGTCAGCGATCGTCGACCTCCGGGTCTCGTCGGAGACGGCGCTAAACTCCATCCCATGACCACGACATCGGCAGCGAGCAACGACGACGGCTTCGACGTGGTGGTCGCCGACGACGGCAGCGTGCCCGCTGCCGAACTCGCCCGTCACGGTGTCCAGCCAGGGACGCACCTGCGCCTGGTCGTCACCGACGAGCCGGCCACCCCCGAACGCCGGGGTGGCCGCTCAGCCGGCAAGCTCGCCGGCACGGTTGCGCCCGAGGTGATCGAGGAGTGGTCCCGAGCGCTCGATCAGGACCGAGCCGAGCGGCGCGCCACGCTCGGCTCCGTCGCCGGGTGAGAGCCGTCGCCGATTCCCACTCGCTGCTCTACTACCTGTTCACCCCCGACCAGCTCTCCGACCGGGCCCTCGACGTGCTGGGCCAGGCCGAGGACTCTGATGGCATCGTGGTGTCCGCCGCGACACTCGGGGACCTGTGGTACTCCTCGCACAAGATCGGCAAGCGGGCGCTCACCCCGGGCGCGTTCGACTCACTGCGAGCGACCGTGCTCGATCCGCAGAACCAGTTCCAGCTCGCGCCCCTCGACGCCACGACGATGGACCACCTCCGCAGCTTCCCCCTCGCCGCCCTCCCCGACCCGTGGGACCGGCTCATCGTCTCCACCGCCGCGCAACTGCAGCTACCGCTCGTGACGAAGGACCGGGCGATCACCGCTGCGGGAGTCGTCGAGACGATCTGGTAGCCCGACCGTTCCTCTGCAACCCTCCCCGGTATGGCTACGGAGTCGCACGGCGCCGCATGGTCATCAGAGCTCAGGGGTGCCGCCGAGGACCTCGCCGACGCCGTGGAGGACTACGTGTTCACCACCGAGGGCAGCAAGGACGCGATGCGGGACGCCTGGCAGCGCTACGTCGATGCCGCCGCGCAGATCGACGACGAGTACAGCCGGTAGGGAACCAGCCGCGCGCGTTGTTGAGCGCGCCACCGACAGCTCACCCGAGGTCGCGCAGCGACTGCCCGTGCTGCTCGGCCGCCGCGGTGTCCAACTGGTCGATGATGGCGCCGCCCGCAAGGTGCGCCGTCCACGCCCGCTCCCGGCCGCGCTCCAGATCGGCGCGGTCCCTCCCGCTCACCACCCCCACATGGCCGCGTTCAGGATCGTAGGTGTCCAGGGCCACCCGGTCGATGATCTCGGCGCCGTCGGCGAGATCGCCGCGGGCGTTCAACGCGGCGTCCGCTGCCTGCTCCAGCACGGGGTAGTCAAGGCCACTGGCCAGCCCGTCCACGATCCGGGCATGCACGGCGTGCAGGGTGGCCTCCGCGTTGGTCACCACCCAGCGGGCATCGGCCACCGCCTCGACCAGCGGCGCCGAGCGGGGCGTCGGACGGTAACCCGGAGGGAACGGCACCGGCCCGATCCTAGAACCGGACGCCGCGGCAAGCTCGACCAGGTCGCCGCCGGCCAGCAGCGCATCGCCGACATGCTCACCACCCTCATCTCCGCCCAGGGCGACCAGCAGTAGAGGCCGTCGGGCCGCGGGTGAGCAGCCCGGCGGTGCCGATGCTCAGCCCTACCGTGGTCGCCGCAACCTCGCTCCACCTCCAACCCGCTGTTCGCCGGACGCGGCAAGGACGTCTTCGAACTCGGGGTGGCTGCCGTCCTACCCGCTCGCCCACACCTCCTCGCCCTCGTCCGGGTCGTCCTCGTCGGCGTACAAGCTGCGGGTGCGGGTGTACTGCCCGGGGCAGTGCTCGGTGATCACGGTCGGTCCCGGGGCGTTCGCCCACGGCCACGGCTGCCGGGGCGGATCGGGGATTGGGTGTTCGCCGTCGTCGCCGTCGAAGAGCCGGCCGTAGGAATCCGGGATGACGCCCCAGCCCCAGTACGGCACCGGCCGGCCGGGCACCGCACCGTACGCCTCGACCGGGTCGATCTCGGCGTCGGCGACGACGCAGTCGTGACGCCATCGGTCGCCGAGATCGAAGATGTAGCCGAACTCGTCGCCGAGGCGCAGCACCTCCCCCAGGGTCAGCGTGTCCGCGTCCAGCTCCCGGCCCGGGTCGATGTCGTCGGCGTAGCGGTGCTCGGTGACGGTCTTGCCCGCTCGGGGCAGGGTGAACTCGTGCAGGTGGCTGCGGTCCCAGCGGGCGAAGGCGTCATCGATCGCCTCGGCCAGGACGTGGAAGGTGTGCCCGGCCGAGACGGCGAGGATCCGGCCCGGGTGTGGCCACAGGTCCCCGGCCATCCCCCCGCCGACCAGCTCCACCCGGATCGACCACCACTCCTCAAGGCGACTGCTGCGGGCCATGCCCGCAGATTCTCCCGCTCGCCCGCCGCACGGCCAGCACCGGGGGACGTGCGCGTCGAACCGGTCACGCCATCTCACCCACGCGTGCCCGACCGATGGCGCGGTAGACCGTGGAGCGGGCGACGGAGAACAGTTCCGCGAGCTCGGCGCTGGTGTGTGCGCCGGCGTGGTGCAGCTCGACGAGGTGAGCTTCCTGTCGCGGGGACAGCTTGGGCTTCTTCCCGCGTAGCCGGCCCTTGGCTCGGGCGACCTTCATGCCCTCCCGGGTTCTCATCTTGATCAGGTCGGACTCGAACTCGGCGACCATGGCCAGCACGTTGAACAGCAGCCTTCCGACCGGGTCGGTGGGGTCGTGTACCGATCCGCCGAGGCTGAGCTTGACCTCGCGGGCGGTGAGCTCGGCGACGATGTCGCGCGCGTCGGGCAGCGACCGTGCGAGTCGGTCGAGCTTGGTCACGACCAGGACGTCGCCGCCACGGCACGCGGCCATCGCCTCGCGCAGCCCGGGCCGGGCCCGATTGGTTCCGGTCAGCCCGTGGTCGACATAGATCCGCTCGGGCGCGACACCGAGCGCGGCGAGGGCGTCGCGTTGCGCGGTGAGGTCTTGTTCGTCGGTGGAGACCCGGGCGTAGCCGATCTGCAGTCCGCTCACCGGACGAGTGTCCCAGTTGGCACCCCTTCATCGGGCATTTCACCGGGCGGGTCCTACGGGAATCCGCGAGCAGCGGCGATCTTTGGTTAGCGGCGGCGCCCGGGGTGTCCCGGTGGGGGTTCGGCTTCTGGGTGGGTCACAAGTCAATGCTCCAGCGGGTCGCCGTGGTCGTGGACGGAGATCTCCGTGCCGGTTGCCTGCCCGGTGTCCCACTCGCCGACGGCCAGCCCAGTTGCGGCGAGGAGCAGCACGACGCCGACCGGTCCGACGATCCGGGGTCCCCAGCGGGTGGTCTTCTCGACGAGCATGACGGCGGTCAGGCCCGCCATCCACCAGAGGCTGCCGACTCCGGTGGCGAACATGACCAGCATGATCGCCCAGCAGCAGCCGAGGCAGGACAGGCCGTGCCGGACGCCGAGCGCCCAGGCTGCCCGAGCACCGCGGCGGTAGTGGCCGAACAACATCGCCCGCGGGTCGCGGCAGATTGTCAGGCAGCGCTGTTTGAGTGCGGAGAACTGCATGCCGCCGGCCAGTGCCAGGGCTCCGGCCAGCACCAGGCCGTCGTGGGCGGCTAGCCACGTCCAGCGTTCGACGGTGGCGTGTACCGCGAGGTCGCCGAGCAGCGCGACCGCCGCGAAGGCCAGCCAGATGGCGAAGTACGCCGCCAGGAACGCCGCCCGGGCAGTGCCGGGCCCCGCCTGGCCGGCGCTCACGGTGTGGAACATCCGCACCATCGGCACGGTGGTGGGCAGCATCATCGCGGAGACCATCACCAGCCAGAACCCAGCGAAGACTGCGAGCACCACCAGCGTTGGCTGGGTTCCGGATCGCAGCGCATCGGCTACGCCGTGGTGGTGGGCGAGCCGCGGGGTGCCGACAAGTGCCAGCACGATCAGCAACAGCCAGGTGGCGCCCGCCACGGCCCACAGCGCGGTGCCGGGGTCGTGGCGGGCGCGGGCGGCGCGAGTCGCGAGGCTCATCACGTCACCCGTCAGGCCACAACGTGGTGGAACTCGGTCTGGGTGGCGCTGCGGCCGGGGAAGTCGTACCCGTGTTCGGCGGCCGTCACCTGGAACCGGACTGCGTGTCCGGGGTAGGCGGGTGTCCCGAGCACCGGCGAGAGGGCGGCGTCGACGAGCTTGGTCGGGTTTCCGTTGCTGGCCCGCTGGCCCTGCACCTCGCCCTCCCAGCGACCGCCGACGCGGAACGTGCCGGAGCCTTCGTGGACGTCGAACTCGATCGGGGCCCGCTCGACGGCCACCACCTCGCCGACCAACCCGGCCAGGTCGGCGAGTGGCCCGCCGGCCTGTCCGGTGAAGGCGTCCAGCAGCGCCTTGTGCTGTGCCTCGCTGGCGGCGGCGTCGACGACGACGAGCAGCCGGACGTTGCCGGCCATCGGGTTGCCGGGCAGTTGCCCGAGAAAGCCCATGTTGAGCCCGGCCACCTCGACCCCGTTGATGTGGCCGCGGTCGATGTGGAAGATCCAGCTGAAATCGCAGCTCCCGCCGTCGGGGTCCAGAGCTCCCCAGCACGGGCAGTAAGTCTTGCAGGTGCACACCTCGGCCATCCGGCCTTCGAGGTCGTATCCCATGACGGCTCCTTTCGTTGGACCGGCTCCCGGTAGCAGCTGCTGCCGGGAGCGGATGGGGGCCTGGGTCAGGCCGCCGTGGCGACCGGCATCAGCCCGATCTGGGTCAGGAACGCCACGTCGTCGAGCCGGTTCCAGCGTTCGACGACCTGATCCCCGGAGAAGCGGACGATGGTGATTCCCTCGGCTTCGATGTGCGCGCCGGTCGCGGGTGCTCCGAACAGCTCCTCGGTGTGGGTGCCGGTGAGGGTGAACCGGACCGCCACCCGGTCCCCGTCGCAGAGCAGATCCTCAGCGGCGATGTTGGCGTCCGGTGCGCCGGCGCGCAGGGCCCGGAAGAACGCTGCGATCCCGTTGCGGTCCGGGGTGAACGCCGCCGGGAAGCCGTGGAAGACGGCCTCGGGGGCGTAGAGCGTGGTGATGTAGCCGTCCACGTCGCCGGCGTTCAGCCGTCCGACAGCGGTGGCGATGGTGGTTGCGTGCTCGCTCATGGTGGTCTCCTTGTCAGGTTCGCTAGCAGGTGGTGAGCAGTAGGTATCCCGGCGCTGGCCGGGCTTCGATCAGCGCGCGGTAGTGGGCCCGGTCATCGGCCTGCCCTCGCCGATCCAGGCGTTCAGCCCACCGGCGAGATGGGCCACGTCGCGGTAGCCGATCTCCTGCAGTGAGCGGACCGCGAGGGCCGAGCGGCAGCCGCCGGAGCAGTACACGATCACTCGCCGGCCGGGCTCGAACCCCTGGACGTGCGAGGAGGTTCCATGGTCGGCGTGGAACTCGAGCATCCCGCGCGGGGCGAGCACCGCGCCGGGGATGACGCCGTACGCGGTCTCGCCGGGCTCGCGCACGTCCACCAACAGCATGAACGGGTCGTCGAGTTCCGCCGCCACCTGGGCCGGGGTGAGGTTCTCGATCCGGGCTTTGATAGCAGCCACCATGAACTGGACGGGGGTCATGACGCGCCGTCGTCCTGCGTCGAGGGGTGGCCGTCTGCATGGGGGCGGGCCGCCGCCACCGGCCTGCCGTCGTGGAGCCACGCCGTGAAGCCGCCGCGCAGATGGGCGACGTCGCGGTAGCCGAGTTCCTGCAGCGAGCAAGCCGCGAGAGCGGAGCGGGATCCGGTGGCGCAATAGAGAATCACGCGCCGGCCCGGGTCGAACCCGTCGAGATGATGAGCAGTCGCGCTGTCGGCGCGGAACTCGAGCATCCCGCGCGGCACGAGCACCGCGCCAGGGATGACGCCGCGCACGGTCTCGCAGGGCTCGCGGACATCCACCAGCAGCGCGTCGGCGTGCTCGAGCTCGGCCGCCGCGTCCGCGGCGGCAAGGTTCTCGATGCCCGCCTTGGCGGCGATCACCATCTCTTCGACACCGCTCACGGCATCCTCCCGGGTCTCGTCCAACAGGGGTGCTGGACGACGAGACCCGACGGTGTCAGGCGGGTGTTCCTGAAACGTTCCCTGCCGCGCGGCGCGCGTGGCCGCCGGCAGCTGCGGAGGAACAGCGGGACGTCGAGAGGGTCGGCCTTACCGTGCGCGCCTGCCCACCCGCGCCGTCGTGAGGCTCCCCGTCCCGGACGGACAGGCGGGCCTCGGGCAGCGTGTCGGGCCATTCTGGGCTGGTCACGCTCGGCATCGGGCCAGCGCAGCGCACCGGGCCTGGTCGAGGGGCTGGCCCGCGTCCCGGAAGCCCTCGGCCGCCGCGCGGAACCGCGCAGTGGCCTCGGCGCCGCCCCCTTCGGCCGCAGCGAGGTGCCCTCTGACTTCTTCGAGGGCGGCGTCCCAGCCCGGTAGCCGCATCACCACCCCGGCCAACGTCTCTGTGGTCTGTGCGTAGTGGGCTGCGCGGTCGAGGTCCCCGGCCCGGGCGGCGGCGATCGCGGCGGGGACGGCCAGGGTGATCCGGCATCCGGGGCAGGTCTCCAGCGGGCCGCGAATCCCCAACTCGGCCTCGGCGAGCATGATCAAGGCGGCGCCGGGGTCGCCGGCGGCGGTGATCTTCGTGCCGTAGATGCGGTCGAACAGATGGAAACCGACGTCGGACTCTCGGGCCACCGCGAGCGCCTCGTCGAGCAGTGCGTGTGCTGCGTGCGGGTGGCCCCGATGGAGCGCGACCTCGGCCCGACGCTGCAGCGCCAGTGCCTCACCCGTGGCGGCCCCGATGGCCCGGTTGAGCCGGGCCCCTTCCCGGAGATCCTCGTCGGCCTCCTCCAACCAGCCCGAGAGCAGCTTCGCCTCACCGCGCAGCGTCACAGCGAAGGCACGCCCGCGGGCGGCACCGAGCCGTTGCGCCTCCGCGAGGAACGAATCGGCGAAGGCGACCACGTCGGGGTAGGGGCGTGCCCCGTAGAGCAGCCGCTGGGTCATGCACAGGTGCCCGTCGAACACGCTGATCGCCAGCTCGCGCAGCGCGTGCGTGTCGAGCAGGTCCACCCAGAGGCTCTCACGCAGATCGTCGCGGGCGTGCGCGGCGGCCGCCTGCGCCCACGACGCCACCACCAGCGTCGTCCTGTCGCCCGATTCCAGGGCCAGACGCCGGCACTCGGCGGCTTTGACCGTCCCGAGCTCCGGATCGGCGAAACCCATGATCGCCGCGCCGCTCAGCGTCAGCGCTTGGGCGAGCCTGCCCTGCACTGACCCGGGTTGGAGCCCGTCCAACGTCCGCAGGGCACCCGGGGGGTCACCCTGCTTGATCTGGGCCAGCGCCTGCATCGCCCGCAGATCCTCCGACTCCGACCCGCCGACGGTCCGGGCGGCGGCCGCGTACGCGGCGGGTGCCCGACCGTCGCCGAGGGCGTCGAGGACCTCGGCCCGCACCCGGAGCGCCTCGAGGAGCGTTGGCTGGTGCTCCAGAAGCAACTCGAGGTGCCCGAGCGCGTCGGTGAACGCACCGAGCGCGACCGCCCGGCGAGCCGCGACCAGCAGCCAGGGCACCGCATCCTGCGGGCGTCGCCCTTCTAGCCAGTGCCGGGCGACCAGGGCCGGGGCGGCACCCGCGGCCGCCAGGCCACGGGCGGTGTCACGGTGGATCGCGATCCGATGATGGGGCGCGACCTGTGCGGCGAGCGCTTGGCGGACCAGGTCGTGCCGGAAGCGGTAACGGGCGCCGGAGACGACCAGCACACCAGACCCAAGCGCGACGTCAAGCAGCGCGAACGCGTCCGACTCGGCCAGTCCGGTCAACGCGGGCACGCTGACCGGGTCGAGATCGTCGCCTGCCACCGCCAACCGGCGCAACATCGCGGCGGTAGCGTCGTCGAGGTCGAGGAAACGCTCGGTGATCGCTTCCCAAACCGACGGCGCCACCACCGCGCCCGGGCCGATACCGCGGGTCAACTCCAAAGCGAAGAACGGATTGCCCTGTGCCATCTCGACGATCCGGGCGAGCACACCGGGGGCGGGCCTCATCCGAGCACCTGCCTCCACCAGCACCGCGACCTCGTCGTCGTCGAGCGGGACGAGATCGATGCCGAGGCACCGGCCGGCTCGCTCGAGGCCCGCGACGGCGTGGACCAGCTGCTGTGGAGCCGCCTCGGGGCGGAAGGCGAGCGCGCCGACGAATGGGGGCCCGCCGCCGGCCCGAGCCAGGTGCTCCCACGCCTCCACCGTCGCGTCGTCGGCGAGATGCGCGTCGTCGACGAACAGCACCACACCCGCGACATTCCTGCACGCCGCGACCAGCTGTCGCACGGCACCGATCACCATGTGCCGGGTCAGCCCACCCTCCTGTGGCCGCGCTTGTTCGGCCGACGCCGTCAGCGCAGTCAGCGTCGAGCGCGCTGAGCCCGGCAGCTCGTCAAGAAGGGTGCGGTCGTGGTCGAGCAGCTGCTCGACCACGCCCACCAGGGACGAGTAGGGGCCACTCCCGGCTGTGGCGGCGACAGTGACGACAAACCATCCCCGTTCCTGCGCCAAGGACGCGAGCTGCCGGCACAACGTCGACTTACCCATGCCAGCAAGACCGCGTAGCACCACCGCCCCCAGCTCACCCCGCTCGGCTGAGCGAAGACCGGCCGCCAACTGAGCGAGCTCGACCTCCCGGCCGACGACGGCCATCGCGGCCGGGCCAAGCCCGACCACACACTCCTCGTAGAGGGCCCGGCTCTGCGGATCCGGCGCCACGCCGAGCTCGCGGCGCAGGTTCGTGCGCAACCTCCCGTACCAGCGGATCGCGGCAGGCCGGCTGCCTGCGGCCAGCGCGGCGCGCATCAGCTCGCAGTGTGCCTGCTCATCGGACGGATCGATCTCGACAAGCCGCTCCCACCGCCCACCGAGTCGAAGCAGGGCCACATAGCGTGACCGCAGGGAGTCGCGCCGCGGCTGGGTCCAGTCCTCGTAGAGCGAGTCGGGAAGCAGGTCACCCGCGTAGCCCGCCGCCGCCTCGATGCAGACGGCACGCTCCCGGGAGCGAAGAGCCGCCTCGGCGCACCGCTCGAACCCGGCGACGTCGGTCTCCACCTCACACCCGGGCAGCAATGCGACCCGCCCGCCGCTCAACACCACCGCATCGTCACGACCCAGCGCCTGCCGGGCATGATGCGCAGCCTTCCGCAAATTGGCGGCGCCAGCATCGAAATCCAAGTGCGGCCACAGCGCCTCGATGGCCTGGTCCCGCATCAGCCGGTGACGATCAGACAGCGCGAGAAGCCCAACGAGCTCCGCGGATCGCCGACTCGGCCACGCAGCGTTCGAGACCACCCGAGCACCGACCGTGACCGTGAAACCCCCCAGCAGCTCCACCTGCACGCGCTCCGGCAGCGGGTGGACCATCATCACCACCCTTACCTGGTCGTGGCGGGCTGATCGTAGCGGCCGCGCAGGTCCCGTAAGCGGATTCATCCTCCGCCTGTTGAGGGGGAGCATGGCCGTGACCCCAACGCGAAACGATGATCAGCCCGTCGGGGTGGCCACGAGCTCACGTCAAGCCAGACACCGTCCGGCCGCTGTCCCGTTGCACCATCCGCTCACGGGACTGCCGCGACCAAGACCATGCTGGGAGAACGGCGCCACTGACTGCTGGCCGACACAGGCGCGTCGGCCGGGTGGGGCGCGTTCAGCAATGGACCGTTTGTCGAACACCCTCACCCCTCCCGGTTGACGCGTACGTGTCAATCGGGAGGGGTGAGGGTTGGACGGCTGGCGCCGCTACCCTGGCCATCGTGACCAACCCGGCGGAGTTCGATGCTCGGCTGTCCGCGGTGGAGAGCCGCATGGAGCAGGTCGCCGCCGACGCCGCGGCCGCGGTCTCCGATGCCGCTGCGGCCCGCCATCTCGCCGCCGCCCGTGACCGTGATCTGGCCGATCTCACCATCAAGGTGGCTCTTCCCAGATGACGGTGTAGGTCGGCCGGGCGCGTCGGTCCGCAGATAGACGTCGAGGTCTCCCGACGATGGAGGTTCCTACGCCATCCATCCGAAAGACCTCGACGTGTCCGACGCTACCCCGCCGGCCGGCTTCGGCCGCCCTGACCTGAGCGCCTTCGCGGCTCATCCCAATCGACCCTGATCGGGTCTGCTGACCCCCTCGACGAGAACGCAGCGACATCACAGCCACCCAACCCCGACCGTCCGGGAAGCCGGGGCACGTCACATGGCCTGTGCTGCGGGCGTGTCGAGTGGGTCGTCCAGGGGCGACGCAGGAGCGTCGACGCGACGTGCTGAGAGGTGGTTCCAACCGAGCGCTAGGACACCGGCTACAGGCATGGCGATAGGTCAGGAACGGCGTCGCTCCCTGCGCAGGAGGGAGCGCAGAGTCTCGGCGTTCGCGTAGCCGACCCGTAGCGCGATCTCGGCGGAGGTGAGGTCCGTGGTTGCTGAGAGGTGCCGAGCTCGTTCGATGCGAAGCCGTTGGACGAAGCCGAGCGGAGTGAGGTTGAGCGCCGCACGGACTCGTCGTTCGAGGGTGCGCCGGCTGGTGCCGAGCGACTGCGCGACGAAGGCGACGTTGAACGGTTCGTCCAGGCGGGCGCGCACGAAGCGTTCGAACTCGACGACGATCGGGTCCTCGTGCCGGAGATGTTCGTAGGCGACGAAGGCCGCCTGCGACGGACGCTCGTCGATGATGAGGAGCTTGGCGACATGTTGGGCCAGGTCGGGGCTGATCGATCGCACGAGTGAGAGCGCGAGGTCGATGTGGGCGAACGCGGCGCCGGCGGTGACGAGGTTCCCGTCGACCACGACCATGGTGTCGAGATCGAGGGCGACGGTCGGATAGCGCTTCAGGAACTCCGGCCCCAGGAACCAGCTGGTCGTCGCCCGCCGATGATGCATCCGTCCAGTCTCGGCGACGGCGAACACGCCGGTGCACGCCGCGGCGATCCGGGTGGTCGCGTCGTCGAGGCGCCCGAGTGAGGCGATGACCGAACGTGCATCTCGGCTCTGGAGGGCGTCGTTGGTAGCGGCGGCCGTGAGGGTTCCAAGCGCAGGGACGACGACCACGTCGAACTCTCCGGACTCCGACAGCGGGTGGTCTACCGACAGGGTCATCGATGCCGTCGTGGTCACTCGCCGTTTCGGTCCGAGGATGGCGAGTTCGATCGGGTCGATCCGCGGGTCGACATCGCCGCGGGCTCCGTCGGCCACCCGCACGATGTCGATGACCGACGCGACAGCCGAACCGAAGCAGCCGTCGATCGCGATCAGTCCGATACGCATGGCGCGAACAATAGCAATACTGTCGTATACGCCACTCCCCACCGGCCCTCGCTCGTCATACGCTGAACTCGCCCCACGAAGAACCCCGACTTCAAGGAGAACCCCTCATGTCCACACCCGCATCACTTCCGTATGCCTTCGTCGCCAAGATCGTCGCGGCCGATGGACAGCACGACGCGCTCGCCGATCTGCTCGCCGGCGCTGTCGCACTCGCCAACGAAGAAGTAGGAACGATTGTCTGGTTCGCGGCTAGGACCCACGCCGACACCTTCTGGATCTTCGATGCATTCCCCGACGAGGCCGCTCGCGACGCCCACGCCAACGGCGCCATCGTCGCAGCCCTGATGGCCAACCAGCACCTCCTCGGCGCAGCACCCGAGATCCTGGCGGCCGACGTCCTCGCGTCCAAGCTCCCGTAGTCCGCCAACGCACGAGACGATCGCGCCCCGCCGAGCCGTCGGACCCGACCGCCTCGACACCCGCACCACGTTGACGATCCCCGACGGGCCGATCACGAGGAGGCCAGGCAACACCAGGCGCAAGCCTGGAGCGGCACTGTTTCACCGGTGGTCATCGAGAGAGCCAGCGCGGTTCCATGGCAGCGCAACTGTGTCAACTTGCCCTCCGTCCCGCGAGGCGCCGTGGGCGGGGTCGTGGTTGCGATCCGTTGCCGTGACGGGAGACGCGTTGCGCGTCGCAGCGATGACGGGTCGTTGGCGTTCCGGGGCGTTGCGTTCGTGCGCGCCGCGCGTGCGGCAGGGAGCATCTCGCTGCGCACACAACGATCGCTGCGCCGACGCACCGTTGACACCTCGCACGTCCAGGTCGCGACACAACGCCACGCTGCGTTGCCGAGCGGAGCGAGGCCTATCGGCACACGGACAGGATGCCGGCCGCGAGCGCTCAGCCGGCGAGGGGTCCGTCGCAGAGGAGAGCGACGTCGGTGTCGGGCAGAGCCGTGAGGCCAGCGCATCGCGCGACCACCAGAACCGAACCGCCCCTGCCCTGCGTTTGCGCAGGTCAGGGGCGGTTCGCCGGAGCCGCCTGTCGGAATCGAACCGACGACCTAATCACGTCGGCTCTGCGTCTATCGCTTGATGCGCCCACTGGGTGAACGAGCCGCTGACCTGCGCAAACGCCGAGCGTGGGGGACGCTGCCATCCGGTGGTGACCGACGACGACCGACCAGTACCGACCGTTTTACCGGAGTTTCACCGGAGCTCGCGGCGGCGTCGAAGCCGAGCAAGCTCCATTCTTTAGCTCACCGCGCCTTGCTCCTCGCCGGTCCCGTCGTCGTCGAAGACGTTCAAGGTCGACGCCAACCGGCAGGCCATCAACGCCCTGGGCGTGCAGACCGCCTCCCGGTTCGACCACCTCGAACAGCGCATGGACGCCGGGTTCGAGGAGATGCGCACCGGGTTCGCCGAGATGCGCGCGAAGTTCGACCAGACCTCGGCCGGCATGGCCCAGATCGTCGAGCTGCTCACCGGCCGCGACGACCAGTAGCCGGGTGGGGGCCCCGCAGGGCCCCGCCGTCACACCGGAGGCGTCTCGCCGGTCGGGTGGCCGTCCTCGAGGTAGACCGCGGCCCGCTCGGCGCGGGCGTGTAGCGCGGCCAGCGCGCGGCGGGTCTGCAACGCCGGCAGGTACTCCCCGAGCCGGTCGGGGGCGACGAACGCGTAGCTGCGCAGCTCGTCGCGGGCCAGGACCAGCGTGGCCGGGTCGTCGACCTGCCCGCCGTCGAACACCACGACCAGCCCCTCGGTGCGCCGCCCGGCCGCGGGCACGTGGTCGATGACCAGCAGAGCCCCGGGTGTGCGGGTGATGCCGAGCTCCTCGGTCACCTCGCGGGCCGCGCCGGTCCGCGGGGACTCCCCGTCCTCCACCACGCCGCCGGGGATCTCGAATCCCTGCTTGTAGGTCGGTTCCACGACCAGCATCGCCCCGGCCGGGTCGGTAAGCAGCATCGCCGCGGCGATCCGCCGGCGCGGCAACGGCGCGGCGACCAGGTCGGTCTGGCCGTCGGTGCCGAAGCGCCGCGGTGCGGGTTGTCCGAGCGCGGCGAGCGCGACGTCGACCGGCTCGAGCCGCCACCGCGCGGCCAGCTCGCGGGCCTGATCGTCGGGCACCAGCCGGTGGCGGTGCATGTCGTCGACGAACCGGTGCCCGTCCCAGTCCGGCTCCAGCTCGGTGAGTGTCTCCGGGCCGGCCGGGTCGTAGGTGGAGTACCAGCCGTGCCGCGCGAGCCACCGGATGCGGTCGGGCGCGACCGAGCGGGGCACGAGCTGGTCGAGCACCGCACCGGTCCAGCCGGGCACGTCGTCGGTCAACCACAGCCCCCACGGGTTGTCGCGCAGCTCGCTGGCCACCACGACCAACCCATCCGGGCCGTCCGTGTCCGGGGCGTCGGTGAGCGGGGCGTCGGTGAGCGGGGCGTCGATGAGCGGGGCGTCGACGGCGTGCGGTGTGGCGCGGCGCAGCTGCAGCAGGCAGTGCGCCTCGCCGCCGCGGCGGTGCGACCAGCGCAGCACCGCGGCCGCTGTGTAGCCGGTCGGGTCCTGCTGTGCCGTCGCGGTGTCGTTCACGATGTGCAGTGTCGTCGCCACAACCGACAATCCCCCCCTCTACTCGGTGGTCTTGCCCCGGCCGCGCCGCGGCGCCGGGTCGTCGCGGGTCGCGGTCGGCCCGACCGGGTCGCCGCCGCCGCTGCCGCTGCCGGGACCGGTGCTGCCGGTGCCACTGCGGGTGGTGGTACCCAGCTGGGTGAGGACGGTGGCGAGCTGGTCGCGGGCTTCCTGGCGCAGCGCGGCGCGCTCCTCGGCGGCCTCGCGGCGGACCCCGGCGAGTTCGGCGCGCAGCTGCTCGACCGTCGCCCGGTCCTCGCCCGCGCGGCGCTCGGCAGCCGCGGTGTCGGCCTCGGCCCGGGTACGCGCGGTCCCCGCCTCGGACGCCTCCCGCCGCGCGACCTCCGCTACCTGCTCCGCGGCGACGGCCCGGGCCTCGGCGGCGGCCACCTGCTGCCGCGCGGTCTCGGAGATCTCGGCACGGGCCTGCTCGGTCTCCTCCCGAGCAGCCTGCGCGCGCTCGGCGAGCCGGCGATCCCGGTCGGCCTCGACCTCACGGCGGTGCGCCTCGGCGCCGGCCTGCGCGGCAGTGACGTCCTCGGCGGCCTGCTCGCGGACCCGGTCGAGCTCCTCGCGGGCCGCGGCCGCCTCGGCGACGGCGTGCTCGGCGCGGGCGGTCTGCTCGGCGACCCGGGCGTCGGTCTCGGCGGTGATCCGGGCGACGGTTTCCGCGGTCTCCGTGCGCACGGTCTCCAGCTCGCGTAGCGCGGTCTCGGCGGCGTCGTCGGCCTGGGCGCGCTGCTCGGCCTCCTGCTCCGCGCGGCGGCGCGCCTCGCGGGCGTCGCGCTCGGCGCTGGCCTGCGCGCTCTGCGCCTCGGCGATCCGCACCCCGGTCTCGCGCTGCACCTGCTCGACCTCGAACGCGGCCGCCTCCGGGTCGGCCACCGTGCGCGCCACCTCCTCCGCGCGGGCCAGGATCGCCCCCAGCTGCGTCTGCTGGTCATCCAGCACCCGGCGGGTCTGCCCGGCGACGTCGCCGAACTGGGCCAGCAGCGCCCCGAACGACGCCCGCCCGTCGGTCACCGGCCGCTCCAACGCCTCAACGCCCGGCCCGGGTCCTTCGGCGCCGTCGGCCTGGCCGGCGCCCGGGCCGCCCGCGGCCGCGAGCGCGTACGAGCGGCGGGCCGCGAACGCCTTCGCCCGGTTGTGCCCGCCGAGGTCGCAGTACCGCGCCGGCGCACCCGGCCCGCCGGACTGCTCGATCGGCCGCCCGCAGGTCTGCCCGCCCGACCCGGTCGGGAACTGGCACCCGCTCGGCCCGGCCTCGGGCGCCGGGTGACCGCTGGTGGCGCGGCCCGCGGCCGCCGCGTCGTGCTGCTCGTCTGCCATGCCCCGAGAATACCGTTCCGTTTTGTCCTGTCAATTGTTGTGTTATAACGTTTTAAACGTTACGTAACAGAACGTAATTACTCCTAGTGGGCTCGGAGATCGTGGAGCTCGGCCATGGCGCGCGACCTGTTCGCTTCCGCTTGACCTGGCGGTGTCCCGCTCGATCTGGCGGAGCGGGTGTGGCGGCTTCCCGCTGGATGTGGCGGGACACGGCGCGCCCCACGGGAGGAAGGGGTCCGCCCCCCCCCCCCCCGCGGAAAGGAGGGGAGCGGCTGCGGTCGGTCGGCGAGCATGCCCCGACGGTGCCGCCGGGGCGGCCGCAACCAACCCGCTCGACCGGCGGGTGCCTGCCCAGGCTTGCGGCCGGCCCGGTGGTGCCGTAGCCCGTCAGGGGCCGACCGGGCGCAGCCGCGCACCGGACCGCCCCCTCTCCCCCGCCACCCTCACCAGCGCGAGCGCAAGTTCCCGGCTGCGGGAGGGAGGCCCGCCGGAGGCACACGTCCCTGTTCGTTGAGCAGGCCAAGTCGGTCTCGGAGAAGCATGGCTCTACTTGCCACGGCCACAAGCAAGGACCTGGTACTCGTCGCTTGGGTTCAGAGCCAGTGGAGCCAGGCGACAGCTACGTGGTGGACGATCTGTGCGTGGCGCGCGTCGCGGTCGACCTCTCAGCGCCGATCTCGGTCTCGGGTGCGGGGGTGAGCTGTGCTCGCGGCCCGGGGCGCATCGACCGGGCCTCGGGGCCGGTGGTGATCCAGCCCTCGCGGTGCAGGGCTTGGATCGTCGCCTCGACGTGCGGGCGCTTCAGCTCTAGGGCTCGGCCGAGTTCGGACCACAGTGGGCCGTGTCCGCGGGTGGCGCAGTAGCCCTGCACCCAGGCCGCGGCGTCCGGCCCGCACTCGGCTACGAAGGCCGCCGCCTGGGCGTGGTGTTGCTCGGCGGCTTGCTTGTTCGCCGCGATCATCTGCCGGGTCGCGGCCTGCACCGCTTCGTGGGTGGGAGCTTGCCCGGCGGCGACCAGTCTGATCGCGGTCCGGCGGTAGTGCGGTGCCCACACCCACACCCACGCCCACCCCAGCAGCTCGGCGATGCGCTCCTCGGTGGGCACGAGTCCGGCGCTGGTGATCCAGTCCCAGACCACCTTGCGGGCTTGCGCGGGGCCTCTCGGTGCCCGACCGGTGGCCCGCGGCGGCCCTGGGGGCCGGTTCCGCACCCGCCGGCCGGGCGGCTTGGGGGTGGAGGCATGACGACCCATGACTGTCGATGATCGACCACCAGGCCGGTGAACGACGAGCCGGCCCCCGCCGCAGCCCCGGTCCACCAGCGGTTTCATGGCTCGCGCGGCCCTGAGCGCCTACCCGGCCCGCGCCCGAGCGCCTGGCTCGTGACCAGCCGACCGGAACCATGGCCCGATGGGTCCCTGCGATCTTTACCGCGGTAAATCAACGACCGCGACGCCGTCCCGTGCGGCGGCTTTACCGCGGTAAATCGGCAGCCGCGGATGCCGTCTCGTGTGCGTCGGGACGATCGGCGACGAGGTGCCCGACGAGCTGCTCGATGACGTCGGGTGCGAGCTCCGCCCGCAGCGCGGCCGCGATCTTGTCGGGGGTTCCGCCGAGACGCCGGATGGCCCGGGCCGCCGGGGTCGGCCGGTTCGCCGGTGCCGCGGACGTCGACGGCGCGTCACCGCTGGTGCCGCGCCGATTTACCGCGGTAAAGCGGTGCAGGGCAGCGAGCTGTGCGGCGTGATCGAGCGTGTGCAGGGTGCGGACCTCGCGGAGCGCGATGTCGCCGGCACGCAGCGCGGCGTGCAGCTCGGGGGCGAGCTTAAGCAGGTTGAGACGCTGGCTCACCCATCCCGGGGAGCGTTGGAGGTTCTCCGCGGCGGCCTGGCCGCTGCCAGCGGCGGCAACGACAAGCTGGACCTGCTGGGCTTCCTCGACGGGGTCGAAGTCGCGGCGGTCCAGGTTCTCCGCGGCGGTGGCGCTGAGGAACCGCAGCGCAGATCCGGCGAGGTCGTCCTTGATGACGGCCTCGATGGCCTCCCAGCGCAGTTGTTGCGCGGCGAGGTAGCGGCGCGCGCCGGTGACTTGCACGAACGCCGCGCGGCCCAGCTGCGCGTCGTCGTCGGGGAAGATCCGGCGGAACGCGGCGCGGGTGACCACTGCGCACGGCTGGAGCTGGCCGTTGATCCGCATCGAGTCGGCGAGTTCGTCGATGGCGTCCGGGCGGGTGCCGAGCACGCGCTTGTTGTGCGGGTTGAGCGTCAGCTGGGAGAGCTGGATCGGGCGCCCGCCGCCGTCAGGGGTGAGGGCGTAGGGGCCGCGGCCGTCGTCGAGGTCGGGGTCGCCGGCGAGGTCGGAGAGGTTGACCTTCTGCCCGCGGGAGCGGGCCGCGCTCATCGCGTCACTCCCCCGGCCGCCGCGGCCGGGTCCTCGGCCACCGGCACGCCGGCGCCGACGTGTGGGGCGGTGGAGCCGCCGTAGCCGAGTTCAAGGGCCAGCCGGAAGAAGTCCTCGCGGGCTTCCATCGCGACCCGGTTCTTCGGGTACTGGGTGACGACCAGACCATCGGCGCTGGCGCGGGTGTGGAGCTTGTAGCGGCGAACGACGGTGTTGGCCATCGGCCAGCGGCGTTGCCGGATGTATTGGGCGGTCTGCTGGAGATCGGTGGTGCCGTCGCGGGGGTCCCAGTTGTTGACCACGACGCGGTAGGGCAGCCCGCGCGGCATGATGACGCGCTCGACGGTGCGGGCGGTCGGGTCGAACGCGAGAGGCTCGGGCGGCATCGGGACGACGACGTCGTCGGCCTCGTCGAGCGCGGCCTGAAGGATGGCCTCGTCCTCCAGGCTGCCGGGGGTGTCGACGAAGACCTCGCGATAGGGGCCACTGCGCAGCCGACGCAGATCGCGCGGGTCGGCGATCTGGGTGAAGTCGAACGGCAGCCCGCCTTGGCGGGCGACGCGTTCGGACCACCACACCGACGACGCCTGCGGGTCGGTGGAGGCGACGAGCACCTCGCTGGTCGGGCTCTCTACGTCGCGGGGCCGGTGCCGCCCGGCCTCTGCGGGGTCGCGCAGGGGACCGAAGGATGTCTCGCGGACGGCGTGGACCACCGCAGCCAGGTTGACGGCGAGGGTGGTCTTGCCGACCCCGCCCTTCTGGTTGGCGATGACATGGATGTTCGCAGGCATGGCGGGACTCTCTGTTCCGTGTGCTTCCCGCAGGTCGAGGCTCGATCGGCGGTACTTCGGACGGCAGGAGCGTAGCGACGTCGGCCGCAGGTTCTGCCGCCGTGGGGGCCGTGTCGCGTGCTTTACCGCGGTAAATCGGTGGTCGACATCGGCCCTACTGGCACGGACCGTCAGGAGTTGCGCCCCGGTCCGCAGCAGCGGCCCGCGCGGCGCGGAGCTGCGCCCGGTGGGCCTCCCACGTGGCCACAGCGGCGATCTGGGCGGCGGACCGACCGGGCGGTGTCAGCGCGACCCGCGGCGCCCGCGAGGGGGCCGGACGCAGGCTCGGCTGGGCTTGGTAGTCGCCGGGCACGCCAGCGAGCTTGGCGGGCAGCTCATGGAGCCGGTTCCGCCAGGGCCGGAGCCGGGCCGCGAGGACGCGCAGGGGATCGCGGGCGCCGCGGAGGGCGTCGCCGCGGTGGTGGTCGGGCCGGTCGGGGTGGTGGTCGATGGCGAACAGCAGCGCGGCCGGGCAGGCGCCAGCCACCCACCAGGGCCGCAACAGGGCCCGGGCGCGCCAGAGCGGCATCCTGGATACCCCCCGCTGGTCCAGGCCCAGACGCTGGAACAGGCACCGAGTCGCGGCAGTCCGGTCCGGAGCGGACTGGGGCACCCCATACAGCGGCCATCCGGCCGGGGTCGGCTCGGCGGGTTCGAGCCGTCTGCCGTTCAAGGGCTGGTTACCAACGTAAGTAACGGGGAGGACGCCACTTTCATCCACAACCATGCTGAGCTGCGCGGATACAGGATCGGGCCCACCGCCGGCGGTGGCCGGTGGGGGAGTGGTGGTGGCCAGCGGAGCGACCAGGACGTAGCTGGGGGTGCGGCCGTGGTCGGTGCCGAGGAACTCGGCCGAGGCGCCGTGCTCGACGACGACGAGCAGGCCGGCGTCGCGGGCCCACGCGATGACCCGGGAGACGGTGCGGGGCGCGCGGGCGCCGGCGTCGCCGAGCCGGGCCAGGGTAACCGCGGTGATCAGCCCGGTCTGCCAGTCCATGCTGCACACCAGCCGACGCAGGATCGCCGCCCACGCGGCGCGCTTGTCGCTGCGCCACTCCTGGGCGTCGACGAGCTCGTCGACGACGCCCAGGGCCTCGGCCTGCTCGAGCAGCACCCGGTACTGCGGGGCGACCAGGTGGCGCCACCCGGGGTGCGGGTCGTAGCGGCCGGCGGCGACGCGGGCCGCGGCCCGTCGGCGGCCGTAGGCCATTCCGCGCGCGCGGCCGCGGGCGGCGGTGAGCCGGCCCACCCACGGGCGGGCCGGAGGCCGGCTGTCGGGAGGGCGTGCCGCGCGGCCGCGCGGCGGCCGAGAACGCCGATGCGCGCCGGAAGCCATCGCTGTGGAGCTGCTGCCGCTGGTGCTCTGGCCGCTGAGGTCGTTCTGGGCGTGCACGACGCACAGCGACGGGGTCGGGTCGGCTGTGAGGACGTATGACCCGACCTCGTAGCAGGGCAGACACCACCCGTCGCCGAACTCGGAGGCGGATTCGGCGTGTGGCGGATGCGCGTCGGGGCGCGCAGGGGTTATCTTGGGCACGCGAAAGCGCGCCCCCTTCCTGACCGGAGGGAACCGCTCCGGCTGACAACCGGAGCATCTGCGCCGTCTCGGGGTGCAAGCCGAGACGGTCGCGACTCGAGGCGGTCCCTACGGGGACCGCCTCGCTGTCGTTATGAGGCCTTGCCCAGTGGCAATCCCTCCTGCGTCTGATAGGGGATACCGACCTCGGCCGCGAGTAGCTCGCCGATCAGGTCGGTCACTGTCATCCCACGGCGGGCCGCGTGCTCGCGGACCGCCGCGAGCAGCGCCGTGGGGAGCTTGTAGCTGACGAGTCGCCGATCGCCTTTCGACGGCCGCCCGCCCTTCTTGCGCTCCATAGCGCAGTTCCTACCGTTCCGTATGGACGGAACAGGGTAGGCGCGCCGAGGACGTCAGAGGTTGATCCGCGCGGGGCGGCTAATCGCGGTGCGCGGCGAGGACGTCCTGCATCACCAGGCGAGCCTCGTCATCGTGCAGCGCGGCGCCCTCAAGTCGATCGAACCAGCGGCGGTGCCGGTCGATGTCTACGCGCTCGTCAAGGAACGCGGTGCCGACGATGGTCTCGTTGGTCGCCATCCGGTCGCCGTAGAGGTGGAACGACGGCGGTAGCGGAGGCACGGGCCGGCCGTGTGGAAGCACGCCGAGCCGGACGTTCGGTCGCCGGGACAGGTCGATGAGGTGCTGCAGCTGCTCCTGCATCACCTCTTGCGAGCCGAGCACCGTACGCAGCACGCCCTCGGGGACCACTTGCATCACGGTCCGCTCAGAGTCGTCTAGTAGCGCGAGGCGGGACCGGCGAGCCTCCGCCCACCCCTCATCGGGTACCCGTTCGATCACGGCCAACGTGTACGCCCACGCCTGCATCAAGCCTGGGACGATCTCGGCCTGCCAGGAGCGAATCTCGTGACACTGCCGCTCGACGGCGAGGATACGGCGCTGCGCGTCGGCGCCCTTGCGAACGATGCGAGTCTGGCGGGTGACCGCGAGGTCAGCGATCGTCCTGCAGAGTTCAACGAGCTCGCTGCGCTGCGGCGCCGTCGCGTCGAGCGCGCGCGCGTATCGCTCCGCGACGTTCGGCGGCGGTGTCCGTTGACCATGTTCCGCCTTGCTGATGCTGCCTTGGCTCAGCCCGGATCGGGCGGCGGCTTCGGTCTGGGTGCGATCGCCTCGGATCTCGACTAGCAGCTGCGAGATTCGATCGCGACCCGATCCGGGTGGAGGCATCTAGGCGGCTCGACTCGGTCGGGCGCCGTGGTACTCGGGGTGGCGCGACCACCATGACGCCCACGGCTCGGCGGCATCCCAGAGCCGGCGAGCATCGTCGCGGTAGGCCTCGGCACGCTCGTCGGCCGCGCCGATGTAGGCGCCGCCGACGAACGTGCCGTCGGCCTGGTAGATCACGGGCACGATGATGCGGTTGACCACCCAGTAGTCACCGGTCCCGAGCAGGCTCGGGATGCTGTGCTCGCCACGGCGCAGCACCCGGATCTGCTCGAAGGCGCTGTTGAGCGCGTAACCGCGCTGGCAGGCGTACAGCTCGTAATCGGTCAGGTCCTCGGACAAGATCCGCACGCGATAGTGAGCGATGCCGTCCGCCACGTCGCGTTCCAGCTGGTCGAGCCACTCCTGCTTGGCCGTCGGCGGTGCGTCGCCGGCCCGCCAGGCTCGAAAGTCTGTTCCTGCGCGGCTGTATGCCGGGAGCTGCTCGAGCCGGAACCGCCAGTCACCGCGCTGATGGACGTTGTCGTCCATGAACCGGCCCAGCGTTGCTAGATCCATGAGTCCGCACGGCACCCAGCGCGGTTGAGTGCCGAGCAACTCACGCTCGGGGTTGTACTCCGCGGCGAGTTCCGCGCGGGCGGTGTCGTCGACGTCATCACGCACGACCACGAACGCCTCATCCCTGCCGGGGAGCGTGTGCACACTCGGGCAGTCGTTGCGGTCGGGCGAGTCTGCCGTGCCCGCCGTAGTGATCAACGTCTGGTGGTTCGTGGACATGACGGTGTCCCCCTCCTGGCGCGCGAACTATGGCAACGAAGTGTCCGCACCGCCCCACCCTCTAGTCAACCGTGACAGGAATACCTGCGCGGCAACCAGCTTAGCAATATTCCGCTCACGCTTGCATAGTGCTGTACACCCCGTCATGCTCGCTCTGGGACCAGCCCTCTCATGCAAGGGGCCTCGGCGGAGCTCTGACCCTCCGCCGAGGCCGTGGGCCGTGCCCCACCCGATGCGAAGGAGACGACCCATGAGCAGGATTGCAGCACCCTCAGCAGTACAGCCGGGCCAGGTGCCGTGCGCCGCTACGCCGGAGCGGATGTTCCCGGTGGATGAGTCCGGGCCGGGCCAGGCCCCGACGGTGGGGGAGCATGCGGCGTTGGCGGTGTGCGCGGGCTGTCCGGTGCTGGACCGGTGCCGGGTGGCGGTGTTGGCGATGCCGCTGGCCTACGGGGTGGCCGGCGGGTTGACCGCCGCGCAGCGCCGTGAGGTGCGCGCGGCCCGGCTCGACCGCCGAGCGAGGGCGGCGTGAGCGCGCCGACGCGGGAGGTCGGCAGCGAGCCGGTGGTGCCACTCGGCGAGCTGGCGCTGCAGCTGGGTCGGTTGGGCGGGGTCGCGCAGCGGCTGCTCGCGGTGCACATGCCGGATCGGCACGGCCGGTGCCAGGGCTGCACGGTCCCGGGTACCGGGCTGCCGGGGGCGGTGTGGCCGTGCGCGCTGCACTTCTACGCCACCGCCGCCGCACAGGCGGTGGGAGAGTGAACGCGCGGGTGGTGCTTTTTGGGCTGCTGGGCGTGGTCGCGGCCGCGGCGGCGGTCCTGTCGTTCGCCGCGCTGCGCGATCTCGCGTTGCTGTGCGGGTTCTCCCCGCAGCTCGCCTGGCTGTTGCCGGTCGTGGTCGACGCCGGCGCGGCCGCGGGGTCACTGGTGTGGCTGGGCGGCTGGGCCGTGTCGTCCGCGCGCCGGTTCGCCCGCGCGCTCGCACTGGCCCTGCTCGGGTCCTCGGTCGCGGCCAACGCCCTCGGGCACGGTCTGGCCGCGTTCGCGCTCGCCCCGCCGTGGTGGGTGGTCGTGATCGTCTCCGCGGTCGCCCCGGCCGTGCTGGGAGCCGTGGTCCATCTGGCGGTGCTCGTCGGCCGCACCGACAACCACCCCGCTGTGCACCAGCACGTCGTCGAGCAACGCGATGTCGACGAACCCGACGTCGACCGGCCCGACGTCGACGAGCGCAACGTCGACGAGCGGGTCACCGGTGCGATCGGGGCGGTGTCGGAGCGTCTCGAGCTGGCCGTCGGCGCCTACAGCGACGGGCTGCTGGACGAGCGGGGGCTGTCCCGCCGGTGGGACGCGGTCGACGCGGACACGGCGACGTCGCCCCGCCCGGTCGATCCGGACGGGCGGGTGGTCGAGCTGGTGGAGCTGCTCGAGGCCGGGGCCCTGGTCACCGGGGCGCACGCGGCGGTGTTGTTCGGCTGCTCGCCGCGGACCGGGCGGCGGTTGCTCACCCGCGCCCAGGCCCTCGCCGTCACCCCGGCCGGTGCGCCGGCCGGAACCGAGCCGGAGCTGGTGGGGGCGGGGTGGCCACGATGAGGTGCCTTCCCGATCCCGCCACCCCCGGCCAGGGCCGGTGGGGTCGTACGCGGTGCGTGCTGGCCGCCGTCGCGGCCGCAGCGCTGGTTGTGCAGCTGGTGCCGGTCGTGCACACCGTGCTGGTCGTGCTGGTCGCGACCTCCTGGGTGCTGATCGCGCTGCTCGCGGCCCGGGCGCTGGCCCACCGCTACGGGCTACACCTCCCCGCCTGGGCGAGTCCCACCGTCGCGGCCCGGATCGTTCCACGCCTGGCCGGGCGGCTGCGGGCACGTCGACGTTCGACGGCGGTCGCGTCGACGCCAGTCGCGACCCCGGTCACCGCGGGGCAGGACTGCTACGAGCTGGTCGGCGGCCCGATGGGCGGGCAGCGGTGATGCGGCCCGGGATGTGGGCCGATGGTCTGGCCGGTGCCGGCGCGGGCGCGCTCACCGACGGCGAGATCGCCCGTCTGCACGTCCAGGCCGGCACGGCCGGGGTGGCGGCCACGGCCGCGTCGGCGTGGCTCGCCGGTGCGACGTCGTGGCCGCTGCTGGACTCCCTCGCCCTGGTCGGCGCCACGGCCGGGTCGGTGCTCACCGCGGCGACCGTCGGGCACCGCAGCTGGTGGACCCACCCGCAGACCCGGCTGCGCCGGGCGCTGGGCGGCCCGGTCGGCTGGCTCGACGGCCACGACCTCGCCGAGAGCTGCGGGGCCGCCGCGGTGCGCCGCCACGCCGCCGGGCTGTGGCCCGGGCGCGATCACTCTCGCGCCCCGGTGACGTGGGCGGGGTGGGAGGCCGGCCGCCTGGTGTCCGGGCCGCGGCATCTGCGGCGGCGGCGGGTGTACTCGCCGTGGACCCGGGGGATCGGGATCCTCGGCCCGCAAGGCTCCGGGAAGACCCAGTACCTGATCGGGCTGTTGCTCCAAGCCCCCGGCGCGGTGGTCGTGCCCTCCACCAAGCCGGAGCTGGCGCTGGCCACCATGGCGGCGCGCGCCGCGGTGGGGCCGGTGGCGGTGTTCAATCCCGCCGAGCTGGGCGAGCTCGCCTCCACCCTGGCCTGGGACCCGGTCGCCGGCTGCGACGCCCACGCATGCGCGGATGCGCGGGCGTGGGCGCTGGTCCGCGGTGGGGGAGCGGCCGCCGGGACCCACGCCGCGGAGTTCTGGGCGCAGAAAGCCCAGGAGATCATCCGCGCCTATCTGATGGCCGCCGCGCTGTCCGGCCGCGACATGGGCGCGGTGATGCGCTGGGCCAACACCCCCGACGACCCCGCCCCGGTGCACGTGCTCACCGGCCACCCCGGGCAGGTGCCGCCCGGGTGGGTGGAGACCCTGACCACGCACCTGGCCGCGGCGCCGAACACCAGGACGGGCTACTTCGCCACCGTCTCCTCGTGTGTGGGGTTCATGGACAACCCCACCGTCGCCGCGGCGTGCCGCCCCGCCCCGGGCCGGCACCTGCACGTGGCGGAGTTCCTGGCCCGGTCCGGGACGCTGTACCTGATCGGGTCCAGCGCCGATCGGCGCCTGGCGCCGTTGCTGACCGCGTTGACCGAGCACCTGTTCGACACCGCCCAACACCTCGCCGCCGCCCAGCCGGGCGGGCGGCTACCGGTGCCGTTGGCGTTCCTGCTCGACGAGGTCGCCCACACCACCCCCGTCCCGCTGGACCGGTGGGCCGCGGACTCCCGCGGCTGGGGCATCACCGTGTGCGCCGTCGTGCAGTCGTTGGCGCAGCTGTCCGCGACCTGGGGCCGGGATGCCGGGGAGATCATCTGGGAGAACCTGCCCACCAAGGTGATCCTCCCCGGCGTCACGAATGTCGAGGACCTGCGCGCGCTGTCCTACCTCGGTGGGGAGCGCTGGACCGCCCGGCACAACGACGGCGCCTCCGCCGGCGCCGACGGGCGCCGCTCCACCTCGGTCTCGACCACCCGCACCCGGGAGCCGGTCATCGGCGGTGATGTGATCGCGACCCTGCCCCGCTGGCACGCCTACCTGCTCGGAGCCGCGCCCCGCCCGGCCGTGGTCCGGTTCACCCCCGGCTACCAACTCCTCGCCGGCACGCCGCCCAAGGCGGGTTCGCCGTCATGACCGGCCCGAACGCAGACAACGCGAACGGGGACGACCCGCTCCCCGAGCGGGGCGGGAGGGGCCGCTCGCCGCTGACCCGCGCCCAGGCTCGTGACGAGCTGCTCGCCCGCCTCGCCGCGCAGGTCCGCACCGCTCAAGCCGCCACCGAGCGGCGCCTCGACACGGTGGAGGCGAACGTGGCCGAGTCGGCAGACCTCCTCGCTCAGGCGCTGCCGCGGATCGACACCGCGCTCGACCAGCTCGCCGCCCTCGCCGAGCGGCTCGACGACGAGCCGGTGGCCCCGGTCAGCTGGCCCACCCTCACCGTCGACGAAGCCGCGACCGTGTGGGCGCAGCTGGCCTACTGGACCGATGGGGTGCTGGTCGGCTGGTACCGGCTCACCCGCGCGCAGCTGCCCGACTGCTGGGCCCTGCACCGCCCGGTCCTGCTCGAGCTGACCTGGCTGCACACCACCTACCGCGAGGCCCACACCCCCGGCGCGCGGGCCGGGCTGGCCGCGGACTGGCACACCCGCTGGCTCCCCGCCGCGCTGTCTGCGATCACGGCCGCCACCGGGCCCGCCCCGGGCGCGACCGCGTCGGGGTGCCGCCCCGGCCACCACCACGACCCCAGCAGCCCGCTCCCGGCCGGCGCCTACACCGCACCCCCGGACGAACCGGCCGACGGCCGCCACCTCGAGGGCCGCGAACGCCTCCTGGCCCGCCGCGAGTTCTGGCAGGCCAACTACCTGACCGCGGTCGACCTGGACCGCGACGAGCGCGAACACCGCGCCCCACCGGGCGCGGCATAACCGCAGGCCGCCGGGCGCGGGTACTGGGAACTGTCGGTCCGAGTTCCTACCCTGGACGGCATGGTGCGGATGGGCCGCTACGGCGACACCCGGGTCGAGACCCGGGTGCTGTTCGACGCCCGCGACCCCGCCTGCACCGGGCCACCGGCGGACGCGATCGACGTCCAGTTCCGGGCCCCGCTGACGGTGTCGCTGCTGCTGGAGCGCTACCTCGACGGCCCGGGGGTCGAGCCGGTGGTGGGGTTCCTCGGCGCCGGCCACCGCGAGGTCGTGGCCAAGACGGTCAGCGAGGTGCAGTTCGTGGCCGGCTACGTCGCCGACGGCTCCGTGTCCTGGCCAGCGCGGCTGGAGGTGGCCACCGCCGCGCACCTGTACAACAACGACGACGAGACCGACATCCGGCTGCACCACCACCTCTGGGTCGGCCGCACCGCGGTCGACCTGCGCGACGGCGTACGCCGCCCGGTCGACCTCATCAGCCTTCAGCGGGCCCTGGCGAACGTGGTGTGGTCGGCCTACCTGCGGGTGCTTCACGCGGTCACCACCCGCGATCTCGGGGTCAGCTGGCGCTCACCGCGCCCCGGCGCCGGCGCGGAGATCACCGACCCGCCCGTGCACGTCGGTCTCACCGGCCAGGAAGACCTCGGGATCTGCACCGCGCCGTGGGGACCCCGCGAGACC